>NZ_JBHSBP010000053.1:0-6561 GCF_042650725.1 Micromonospora sp. GCM10011541 | reverse complement strand
CTCTCCACCTCACCCATTTCGAATACCGATACCTACCGGATTCTTGTTGAGATCACGTCAATGCCTTACTATGAAGGCGGTAGCCTTCACTCCGTCTTAATGGCAGATCGACGATTTAGCCTCGGCGAGGCTATTGCATTAGCGTGCCATGTTCTTGACGCGTTGCACTTCCTGCATGTTGAGCGCCGAATCGTTCATCGCGATATCAAGCCGGGCAACATCTTCCTCTCAGAGGGCGCTACTGCTGCCTACCTGGGAGACCTTGGCTGCGCCGCCCCGATTGACGAGGTGGGTGCAACCTTCTCCGGGGGGACTCCCCTCTATAGAGCGCCTGAAGCAAAGTCAGGCAGGTACACGGCGCAGAGTGACCTGTACAGCCTTGGGTTGGTTCTACTTGAGATGGTGAGCGGTAGATTCAGATACGAGGACATCAGCCAGGACGACGTTCAGCGAAGGCTCAACGAAGGCAAGCGGACCCTAGCGAGCCGCCACCTGAGGCCACCCGTTCACGTTCCTGACGCCTTAGCTCGAATCATGACCAAGCTGCTAGAACCGAATCCTGAATCGCGCCCGCGGAGTGCGCTAGCGGTCCAACGCGACCTGCAGAACGTCGTACACGTCAACTGGCGACAGGTATCACTTAATCGCTCCATGTGTTTGGAGAGAGGATTTTCTCGGGAGGCGTGCAGGCTTGAAGGGCCGAATGATCGACCAAGTACTCTGCGCGGCCCTGTGACTCCTCGGCAACAAGGACTCCCCACGAGTGGAGCTGCCATATCGCCCGGGTAACCCCGCTAACCCGGAGCTGCACCTCGGGATCGGGAACCGGGTTCGAGATTGGGAGGCAAGCTCTATCGGCTGAACCCAGCTCGTGATCTATCCATAGGGCGATCAGCGCCTCATGCAACCGACGGTGGTCGCGGGCGTCTAGGCGTGACGGGCCACCAGCTGCCAGCAGGGCAGCTAGTAGCTCCGGCATGGCTAGGCGCGGCACGTCGTCACGGTACAGCCGAGGAGGCCACCGCGCGAACATCTGTTCGGTTTTTCTCTTCATCTGGTAATGATCGCCGGACGCCGCGACAGTAGGGCGGGCCGGCTCACCGCAAGGACGGCAGGTCAGAGTGCCTGCCAGCAGGCCCACTGACGGAGATGATCGGGGCGGCGGAGATACCCACAGCCGTTCAAGTCAACGCCAAGTAGCACGACTGCCGCCAGCCTCGGGGTCATCTCTCCATCTAGCTCGCGCTCGTGCCCTTACCAGCTCCAGCGCGGGTCGCGTCGCTCCCGCAGCAAGACGGGCCTACTGGCTGGGGTGTGATCTCGCCCAGCGGAGGGGGCTGGGGCGGCCAGCTCGTCGGCGGCGACGTACGGCATCCTCCGCATCGAGGAGCCGAGCCCGCTCGGTCATTCGTTGGGCCATCTTGACCCGCTGGGCGATGTGTTTCACGTGACCGCGCTTCAGAATGCGATATGGCCATCTTCCAGCGGTGGTTCGGTGGTACGCGCCGAGCGGCCTCGCTCGTGACTCCGCCAGAGACGACGGCTCCGCCGCCGACGCCGGTGCTCCTTCCCGGCGGCGAGGACCTTGAGGTCGTCGGTGAAAGCAACTATCAAGAGGCTCTCTGGCAAGTCGTCGGGGGACGGACGCGGGATCGCATCCGATTCGGCATCCATGCTGCGCTGATTCCCGAGACCGATAACCCGTACGATTCCAACGCCATATCGGTCTGGATCTCAGGGTTGAGAGTGGGCTACCTCTCGCGTGCTGATGCGGCTGACTATCGCTCAGGGCTGGTGGCACTTGAGGCCAGGCATGGGCGACGTGTCGCGCTTAGCGGCGTGGTTGTCGGGGGTGGCATGAGATCGGACGGACCAGGCATGCTCGGCGTCTGGCTGTCCCATAGCCCGCAAGACTTCGGCGTTGCGCCGGTTGTGGCTCCCGAGCCGGTGCTGCAGCTAACGATGCGCACGGGCCTATCCGCAGCGTTCGCTACAGATGCCGAAGATGATTCCTACGACCTTTCTTGGTACGAGGATCTACCTGCGGACCATATTGCGGCCGTGAAGAAACTCAGGCTCCTGCTCGGAGAGGATCCCGATCCGATCGATCGCCATTTCATGTTCTGCGAACTGGAGCGAAGGCTATACCGTTCCCGCGACGCGTTCGACTCGGCGATAGAGCAGTACGACGAGGCGTGCCGCCAGCATGATGCTGAGATGGACGTGATCCGGACGGCCCTCTTCGAGAAGTTTCAGGAAATTCCGCTGCTCGAAACGTATACCCAGATGGCCATACGCCAGCAGAAGGCCAAGAATTGGGACCGGGCGCTGTGGTGGGCCAGGCGCGGTATCGCTTTGTACGGTTCGGATGCGGCCCGTCCCGAGGCAGTATCGGATCTTGAAAAGCGCGTCGCGGCGTACAGCCGAAAGCTGGAGGGCGCGGGTGAGCCGTCAGGACGACGGCGCGCCAGTGCACAAAACGGCAACGAAACGGCAATCGTGGAGGTCCTCGTCTGCCGTAGTTGCGGCGGCGGCTTCGAGAGGATCCGTACGCGAGGCCGAAAGCCGACGCAGTGCGAAGCGTGCCGGTAGCCCGACTCATCGCCTACGTTCCCGCCGCGGCGGACCCGGCTCAACGCGACTTGTACCTGGCTTGGACCGAAGCCAAGATCCTGCCGTATCCATGCCGTGGAAGGTGGACCGGCAGCGACAAACGTTGACCACCAACGCCCAACGTAGCGCCAGGTCAAGGGGCATCTTGCCCCGTTCGAACGGCTTCGATCAGCCCTGCAATCAATGCAACGCCAAGTGGCAAGCCAAGCGGGTGAGGGGCAGTCAGGAGGTAGCGAGAGAACAGCAGCGACCGGCAGCAGACAACACAGGTCAGCAGAGAGGTGATGCTGGGTAACGCAGGACGGCATCCCGGGGACATCAATCGGCGGCCCACATCCGCGTCTTAAAGGGTTGCCGTCGCCAGGGCTGGCCCTGTTCAAGGAGGGCAACCGGAACCATTGATCCGAGGTACTTGGCTCGCCGTACAGCACCGCGAGGCGGTGGGCGGGGGAGCGGTCGAGGGAACCCCGGTTGCGGTCGTACCGGCGGGTGGTCCGCGGATCGGCGTGGCCGAGGAGGTCCTGGACGTCGCGCAGTGGGGCGCCGTCGTCTAGGGGGGCGGTCGCCGCGGCGTGGCGCAGGCTGTGCGGGAGCTTGCCCGATGCGGCATTGTCCCTATTCGATAGTGACGCCGAGGGCGTGCCGCCCTGGGAGGAACGGCTAGACACCTACAAAGGGAGGCGGACCTTGTTCGTCCGCGCCGCTCGTCGGGACTTGGTGCGGGGGCGACACGGCCGGAGGTGGTGGCAGCGGAAGTTCAAGCAGCCATCCGAGCAGCCAAGCCGACGAATCAGGACGGACGAAAGCAGCAGAGAGGCGGCGAAAGCGTCACCTGCGGCCGACACGTAACGACTGCAGGCAGGGTCGTATCCGAGCTAAGAGGCACGGAACGACAACCGATGGCAACAGACGATGCGCCGCAGCCGCGTTCACACCGAAGGGGTCAACGTGCGGCACCTGCGGGGTGTAGGAACGGAGAACGCTCAGCCTGGCTGAGCCTCGCCTTCTTCCCTCTCGCGACTGGCACGACGGACCGATCAGTGGTTGGTCCGGCCGAGGTGCCGAACCGCCCGCGCTAGGCCGCTTGCGGCCAGGGGTGACGCAAACGTGAGGTTGCGGATAGGCTAGGGTCAATTAAAATCGGCCGGAATGCGACTGAGGGCTGCAATGGAAACGATGGCGCAAAATGGTACGAAGTGGGCAACTTTTGGGTTGCGCTTGCGGGTGTGGTGATCACCCTCCTTGTAGGTGCAATCAGCGCCTGGGTTTCTTACAGAGTGGCAAGACCAAAGCGCAGGCTAGTATATAGATATGAGATGCAGGCTCTGGGGGGCGAGGACGTTATCGTCCATCACAACGGCCGAATGGTGGCGCAGCCTCAGGCAGGTTCAGCCGGTGGAAGCATTTGCCTCGACGAGTTCGGTGAATATCTCGGAGGGCTTCTTCCAGCCGTGGATCTTACGCGGTCGGTCGTTGATCTCGGCAGCCACCATCGCGAGGTATTTCGGGTCCGAGGTGATAGGGACGCCCTTGGGGAAGTACTCCCGCAGGATCCGGTTGGCGTTCTCGTTGCTGCCGCGCTGCCAGGGCGAGTGTGGGCGGGCGAAGTACACCGGCAGCCCGGCCGCGGTGATCCGGGCGTGTCCGGCCATCTCCGACCCGCAGTCCCAGGTCAACGACCGGGCGATCTGCCGCGGTAGCGTCCCGGCCGCGGCGATGATCGCATCCCCCACGGTCAGCGAGTCCCGGCCGGTCAGCGGGACCAGGACCACGAAGCGGGAGGTCCGCTCGACCAGCGTCGCCACCGCGCTCTTGCCCGCCTTACCGATGACCAGGTCACCTTCCCAGTGACCGGGGACCTGCCGGCCCTCGACCTCGGCGGGCCGTTCGTCGAGGTAGCGGGGCTCGCGGATCCGTGGCGCCGGAGCCGGCCGGGCACCGCCACGACGGGCCGTGCGGCCAGTGCGCAAGCCGATCAGCTCCCGCGCCAGGGTGGACACCGGCTGGGCGTAGACCCACTGGTAGATCGCCTCGTGAGACACCCGGTAAGCCTGATCGTCGGGGTAGTCGAACGGCAACCGGCCCGCGATCGACGCCGGAGACCAGCCCAGCCGCAGCCGCTCGCGCACCACCTCCCGCAGACCCGACACCCGCTCGACCGCCCACGTCTTCGGCCGCCGCCGCGACACCGCCGCCGCCGTCTCGGCGGCCGCAGCCCGGTACCCGCCGCGACCACCATGCCGGGCGACCTCCCGTGAGACCACCGACGGGTCCCGGCCGATCAGGACACCGATCTGTTTGTACTCCAGGCATTCGGCCAGGCCACGGGATATCTCTTCACGATCAGCCAAGGACAACATCGCACGCACGGCGGAACATCCTGTCCCACCGAACCGTCAAGATCAAATGCTACGACCGGCTGAACCTGCCTCACTCTGTCTTCCTGGTGATCGGTAACCAGGGAAGAAGCGATATTCCGTCGAGCTGCTTTGACGAAAAGAAACCTCTGGCAATCGATTTCTCTGTACCAATTCTCCAAATCTCTCACGTCAAATCGAAGCCGCCAGGAAGTGTTGTGCCCAAGGTGGCGAAGTCGGATACGAAGGTCCTCATCGGTCCATCTCTATTGGCCTCCGATCAGTTGATAATCATAGCACTTTTGACTGATGGAAGGCCTGTTTTCCCGCCGCCATCGAATCCCTTGGTCGACGTCCCGGCGATAGACTCGAAGGAGCTGTCAAGGAAGCAGGCTAGGTTCGAGAAAGTTCTGAAGATGGCAGCCTTGGCAGCGGCCATCGTTGCCATCTTCTTGCCAATTTCTGTCGGCCTTCGTCTAGGGCTTGCTCTCATAATCATGCTTCCTGGAGCATTTCTGGTGGTCCTGTCAACTTTTGCAACGAGTGTTTCGAAACGAGTTATCGGCAGGTCAATTGTGTCCTCCGCTGACCGTTAGCAGTCCTCACGGGCGCCCATTCAGCGTGGATCGGCGCAGCCGACAGGGCCAAGATCTCGTCGGCTCTAGGCCTTCGAGCGCCAACCAACGGCGGCCATCCTTGACCACCGATGCCCGATGCCCGAAGGGAGCGACAACTGCCGACACCGGCCGACAACGCCGACCAGGCTCCCCAGACGGGGGTCGGCGCTGGCGAGAGCAGTCAAGCCACCGGGCGACGGCGGATGGAGCGCGGACCGGGGTCACCAGCTGGCGCACAGCGAGCCTAGGGAGCGGCAGCCGGAGACCGACTCGTATTTCGGAGGTCCAACGCATTCGTCGTAACTGATCTGCGCCCGAGCCCCGCTCCAGCTGCACCACGATGACGGGGGGAGGGCGAATATGAGCGGCGCACGCGGCCTGGGCGGATGGGGCCGGCTGGGATGAGCCCGGCCTGGCGGTGGGATATTTCGCGGGCTGGGCTGGTACTGCGCCGGCCCGTCGCCCCGATGCTCGCCGCGCCGGTCGATTCGGTGCCTGAGGGCCCGAACTTGGTCTATGAACCGAAGTGGGATGGCTGGCGGGCGTTGGCCTTCCATGGAGCCTCCGACCTCTACCTCCAGTCGCGTGCCGGCAGGAACCTGACGCCGTACTTCCCGGACATCACGCGCGCGGTGCGGGCCTTCGTGCCGCCTGGGGTGGTGCTCGACGGGGAGTTGGTCGTCTGGGAGCGCGGACGGACGAACTTCGCTCAGTGAGCGTCCGGGAACTCGGTAGGGCGGGTGGTCACAAGGCGATGAAGCACGGCGTGTAGGGGATCGATATGAAGCGAGCTCCTGGTAGATCGGCCGGGCGGTTGTCTAGGCCAACCGTTCACCAGGAGCTCGCTGTGTCATTGTCGCCTGCGTGTGTCTGCTCGTCGTGCCCAGCCCATCCGGCGGGCGTGTCAGCATCGCCGACCTGCGGGTTCTACCCGTCCTCCTCGCTGACCGACGCCCAGTGGGCGATCATCGAGC
>NZ_JBHSBP010000052.1:0-9139 GCF_042650725.1 Micromonospora sp. GCM10011541 | reverse complement strand
TGATGGTCGAGGCCCGCGGCATCCCCCTCGGACGCGTCCTGGCCGGCGCCAACCGCCACGACTGCCCACTGCTCAAACCCACCCTGGAGCAACTCGACGGCCTCGGCCCGCTACCCGACGACATCACCGTCCACCTGGACGCCGGCTACGACTCGGCCACCAGCCGGGACCTACTCACCGAACGCGGCCTGACCGGCGAGATTGCCCGCAAGGGCGTCAAAGCCCCTATCCAGGCCACCCAGTGGTGGCACATCGAACGCACGAACGCCTGGCACAACGCCTTCAACCGGCTCCAACGCTGCTACGAACGCAAGGAGTCAGTCGTCCACGCCTACTTCGACCTCGCCGACGCGATCATCACTATACGTAGCCTCATCCGGCAGGCCTGGATCTCGCGCCGGTGGGACACCCGCCCCACCCGTCGACCATGAAACCCACCTATCTGCGCGCCCTCTTAGAGCTCCTGGTCAAAATGATCATCCGAGGAATCTGCGGGAGCAGGTGATCGCGCAGTCCAGGCTCGTTGAGCGCCAGCGCCCGGAAGCTCAGGTGCTGCTCCATCAACGTCACCCGTCCGCCCCAGAGCCCTGGCAATGTCGGCAGGCGATGCCGAGCAGGGCCAGTGGTCGACGGCTGTCGCGGGCGTGGTGGCGATTGGCGGCGGCGATGTTGGTGATGCCGGCCAGGCGTAGTGCGCCGGTGGCGGCGTTACGGAGGACGGCCATGACCTGCGGTCCAGCGGCGGTGCGGATATGACTGCGGTCTTCGTCGTAGGCGACGTCACGGGACCACCCACTGGATCTTGTCTTCAATCGACCAGCGACCGCAGGTCCAGATGGACTTGCCGGGGTCCTGACCACAGTTCCCGCTGAGCCGCCTCGACAGGGCAAAGCCGTAAGGGCGGGATGTCGGCCTCCGCCTGGGACCAGTCCGTCCGGCGCCTCGCGCACACTTCGGACGACGGCGCCACTTCACGCCATTTTCGCGCACGGCCAGAACCACCTTCACCACCATGCCGGAATCGACCAAACCGGCGACCACCAGCACCTTGTTCTTCGACAACAACCAGACGTACGGGACGGCGATACCCGTGGTCGTCGCGTTCGACCCGCCCGTTCCCAAGGACGCCAGGGACGATGTGCAGCGCCGGTTGTTCGTGAAGACCGACCCTCCGCAGCCGGGCACCTGGTCGTGGCTGGACGACGGCAGCGAGGTCTCCTACCGGGCCCCCGACTTCTGCAAGCCCGGTACGAAGATCAGCGTGCGGAGCGCCCTGAAGGGGCTGCCAATCGGCAAGGACGCCGTCGGGGACGAGGACCGCAGGGCGACGTCGAAGGTCGGCCGGCAGGTCTCGCTCGGCATCGACAACGCCACCAAGCAAATGTCGGTCTACCAGGACAGCAAGCTGCTCCGGAAGATCCCCGTCAGCCTCGGCAAGCCCAGCACACCCACCTCTAGCGGCAAGATGGTGATCATGGCGAAGCACCAGTACGCCACCTTCGACACCCGGGGCGAACCGAACGGCGGCTACGTCGTCGACGTCGAGGACGCCCAGCGGCTCACCGACGGCGGCGAATTCCTCCACGGGGCGCCGTGGTCCGAAGGGGACCAAGGCAAGATCAACGTCTCCCACGGGTGCACCAACCTCTCCGCCGCGGCCGCCGACTGGCTGATGGGCATCACCCAGGTCGGCGACCTCGTCACCGTCAAGGGCACCGAGGTGACGCTGGATCAGGGCAACGGCTGGACGGCGTGGAACGTCAGCTGGGACGAGTTCGCCAGGGGCAGGGCCCTGCCTGTACCCGCTGGGCTCCGACCGGCCCCGAGCCAGGTGCCGCATCCGGGTGCCGTGGCCGGCGGATCTCCGGCCCCGACTCCCTCGGTCACCGACGATTGATCCCGGCGTACGTGGAAGGACCGTGAGCCGGTCAGTGCTTCATTGAAGCGGCGGCCATCCCTGTATCAGCTGCCCCGGACCGTGGGCTGGGCTGGGTGAGCACCAACCCGGCGCCAAGCAACACCTTCACCGGGTTGCGAGACGCCCCTTAGGGTGGATCACCTGGTGCTCCGATGGTGATCGGACGTCGGCGAACTCGCGCGGATAGCCGGGGACACGCTGTCTCTCGGAATGTTCTGGACGGTTCACTCCCATCGCCACACGTAGATGTAACCGCCGGACCTGCCTGTATCCGCCAGGACGCCCCCGGGCCATGCGGGAGCGAGGCGGACCATCGGAGCTGATCTTGTAACCCATAGATGCCCGTCTGTCTACGGATCAGAAGGTGAGGGGTTCGAGTCCCTTCGGGCGCACAGCAAGTCAAGGGCCGGTTTCCCGTCACGGGACCGGCCCTTGATCGTTTTGACCCCCACGGCTGACCCCTACGCCTACGCGTCGAAGTGGGGGGGATCCGTGGGCAGTTTCCTGGACCGCTTCCGCACGGTCGACCGAGGTGAGCCTCCTTCGGGTATGAACCGGGAAGGCGAGTTGGAGGGCACGCGCTGACGGTTCGCGGGCCGCCCCCACGGACGACGCCGACTCCCGTACGGTGCGCTGATGCGTCACCCCGTACTCCTGACCCTGCTCCTGCCGCCGCTGCTCGTCGCCGGCTGTACATCCGACCCGACGACCCCGGCAGGCGCCTCCTCGTCCCCCTCGACCAGCCCGAGCCCCACCGCGCCGGCGGTCGACTACACGCCCTGGCAGGCGGGACGTTCCACCCCGGTGGCCGACCCGATCTACCCGGCCCGCGGGACCGCGGCGCTGGACGTCCTGCACTACGGCCTGGTCCTCGACTGGGCGCCGCCGACGAAGACCCTCGCCGGCACCGCCACCCTGCGCATCCGGCCCACGAAGGACGCGCCCAGCCTCGTCCTCGACTTCATGCCGTACCAGGTGGACGGGGTGACGCTGGACGGGACGACGGTGACCGGCACGGTGGCGAAGGAGAAGCTGACCGTCGCCGCCCCGGTCACCGCCGACAAGCCGGTCACCCTGGTGGTGAAGTACCACGGCAAGCCGAAGACCACCCCGATGCCGTCGCACCGCAAGGATGTGGAGGCCCTGGGGCTGACCGTCACCAAGGAGGGCGGCCTCTGGACCATGCAGGAGCCGTTCGGGGCGTTCACCTGGTATCCGGCGAACGACCAGCCGTCCGACGAGGCGCTCTACGACATCCAGGTCACCGTGCCGGCGGGCTGGTCGGCGATCGCCAGCGGCACCCCCGCCGGCCAGTCCGGCACCACCTTCACGTACCGCAGCGCCGACCCGGTGGCCAGCTACCTCACCACCCTCGCGGTCGGGAAGTACCAGAAGCTGACCGTCAAGGGACCGCGCGGGCTTCCGCTGACCTACTGGTACCGCAAGGGCACGGACGACAAGCTGCTGCCGTACCTGAAGAAGTCCCCGCAGTACCTCGCCTGGCTGGAGAAGCGGTTCGGGCCGTACCCGTTCCCGACCGGCGGAGTCGTGGTGGTGGACTCGGCGTCCGGCATGGAGACCCAGCAGATGATCACCATGGGCCGGAAGATCGAGAACACCAAGGCCCGCCGCGACCGTTGGGGCGTCGACCTGCTGCACGAGTACGCGCACCAGTGGTTCGGCGACTCCGTCACGCCGACCACCTGGACCGACCTGTGGCTCAACGAGGGCTTCGCCACGTACGCCCAGGACCTCTACACCCAGGACACGTTCAACCTCAGCGACGCCAGCCTGGACCGGTACACGCGCCAGGCCGACGCCGCGCTGCGCAAGAAGCTGGGCCCGCCCGGCAAGCCCAACCCGAAGAACTTCGCCGAGGGCAACGTCTACCTCTGCCCGGAGGCGATGCTCCGGGAGATCCACAACCAGATCGGTGACAAGAAGTTCTTCGCGCTCGCCACCGCCTGGGTGCAGGAGCAGAAGAACACCCACCAGGACCGCGCCTCGTTCATCGCGTTCGTCAACAAGCAGACCGGCCGCGACTTCACCAAGCTGATCAACACCTGGCTCGACTCGAAGACCACCCCGAAGTCCATCACCGTGAAGTGAGCGCCGCCGCGTCGGCGCCGGACACCGTACCGGCGCCGACGCGGCCCGATCACATCCGCTCGGGCGTACGGATGCCCAGCAGGTGCAGGCCCTGCCGCAGCACCCGGGCGGTCAGGTCGCAGAGCACCAGCCGGCTCCCCCGTACCGGCTCCTCGGCCCGCAGCACCGGGCAGCGCTCGTAGAACGCGCTGAACGCGGTGGCCAGCCGGTGCAGGTAGGCCGCCAGGTGGTGGAACTCCAGGCTCCGCTCCACCTGGGCGACCACCGCGCCGAAGCCGACCAGCTCGAAGGCGAGCGCCCGCTCCGCCGGCTCGGCCAGCGAGACGCTCGCGTCCGGCCGGGCCGCCACGCCGGCCCGGCGGAAGATCGACCGGATCCGGGAGTACGCGTACTGCAGGTAGGGCGCCGTGTTGCCGTCCAGCGACAGCATCCGCTCCCAGTCCAGCACGTAGTCCCGCTGCCGGTCGTTGGAGAGGTCGGCGTACTTGATCGCGCCGATGCCGACCGCCCGGCCCACCTCGGCCGCCTCCGCGTCGCCCAGCTCCGGGTTCCGGTTCCGGGTCAGCGCGGTCGCCCGGGCCACCGCCTCCTCCAGCAGGCCGACCAGCTTCACCGACTCGCCGGCCCGGCTGCGCAGCATCCGCCCGTCCGGTCCCAGGATCGAGCCGAACCCGACGTGCTCCGCCCGCGCCGGCGGGGTCAGCCAGCCGGCCTGCTCCACCACCGCGTACACCATCTCGAAGTGCCGCCGTTGCGGCAGGCCCACCACGTAGAGCAGCCGGGTCGCGCTCAGCTCGCCGGTGCGGTGCCGGATCGCCGCCAGGTCGGTGGCCGGGTAGCCGTACCCGCCGTCGGACTTGCGGACGATCAACGGCAGCGGCTCCCCGTCCCGGCCGACCGAGCCGGGCGGGAAGACGCAGGCGGCGCCGTCGCTCTCCCGGAGCAGCCCGAGCCGGTCCAGCTCCGCCACCACCGGGCCGAGCAGGTCGTTGTAGCTGCTCTCGCCGTGGAAGTCGCGGTCGGTCAGGGTCACGTCGAGCAGGTCGTAGACGGTCAGGAAGTAGCGTTCGGACTGCTCGACGAGGAGCCGCCACAGCCGCAGCGTCGTCTCGTCGCCGCCCTGCAAGGACACCACCCGCAGCCGGGACCGCTCCCGGAACGCCTCGTCGGCGTCGAACTTCGCCCGGGCGGTCTTGTAGAACGAGTCCAGGTCGCCCATCGACAGCTCGTGCGTCGCCTCGGCCTCGCCCAGGTCGACCAGGTGCTCGATCAGCATGCCGAACGGCGTGCCCCAGTCGCCCAGGTGGTTGGCCCGGACCACCCGGTGCCCCAGCCACTCCAGCAGCCGGGCCGCCGCGTCGCCGATCACCGTCGAGCGCAGGTGCCCGACGTGCATCTCCTTCGCCACGTTCGGCGCCGAGTAGTCGACCACCACCGTCTCCGGGGCCGGGCTGACCGGCACGCCGAGCCGCGGGTCGGTGGCCAGCGCGGAGACCAGCCCGCCGAGGGTCCGCTCGGCGACGGCCAGGTTGATGAAGCCCGGTCCGGAGACCTCCGCCGCCGAGCAGAGGTCACCCAGCTCCGCGCGTGCCAGGACTTCCGTGGCGATCGCCCGCGGTGGCCGGCCGAGCCGCCGGGCCAGCGCCAGCGCCGCGTCGGATTGGAAGTCCGCGCGCTGGGAGCGCCGCACCACCGGGTCGACCGGTACGCCGGCCACCGCCGTGAACGCTGGCGCCAGCCGGTCGGTCAGCAACTTCTCCAGATCCATGGGTACGCCGATCTCGCTCGGATCCGCCTCACGCGGATCTCCGGACGGGGGATGCGGGCGGACCGAGGACGATCGGCGAAGACCGGCGGCTCGATCCGCCGGTCGCAGGAAGGACGTGCTCAGCGCAGGCGGTCGAAGGATCGCCGGCGTCGCGCCGCACCGACCGAAACGTCGCAGGACGTCGGCGCGAGGGTGCGGGAGCTGGCCATGGAAGCAGCCTAACCGGCCGGCCCGGGTACGGCGCAAGGCGGTACCCGAGCCGGCTGTCCGCGTACCGGAAGGTCAGGCCGGCGTGGCGACGGCCTTGCGGTACCGCTCGGCTCGCCGCCGCACCTGGCTGTACGCGCTGGTCAGACCCATCGCCCGGCGGACCTCCACCAGGGTCCGGCGGACCTGCTCCCGGGTCCGCTCGGTGCCCTCGAAGATCAGCTGGTCGACCAGGCCGCGCTCCGCCTCGAACCGGGCCCGGCGTTCCCGGATCGGGTCGAGGAACCGGTTGAGCGCGCCCGCCAGCTCCTCCTTGACCTCGACGTCGCCCACCCGACCGGCCCGGTACCGCGCCTTGAGCTCGGCCACCCGGGCTCGGTCCGGGTTGAACACGTCGTGGAACGCGAAGACCGGGTTGCCCTCCACCGTCCCGGGCACGTCGGCGCACACCCGGTTCGGGTCGGTGTACATCCCCATCACCTTCCGGCGGACGGTCGCCGGGTCGTCGGAGAGCGCGATCGCGTTCCCCTTGCTCTTGCTCATCTTCCCCTGGCCGTCGGTGCCGACCAGGGCGGGCGTGTCGGAGGCGACCAGCTCCGGCACCGGGAAGACGTCGCCGTAGAGGTGGTTGAACCGGCGGGCGATCTCCCGGGTCACCTCGACGTGCGCCGCGTTGTCCCTGCCCACCGGAACGACCTGCCCCTTCACGCAGAGGATGTCGGCGGCCTGGAGGACGGGGTAGCCGAGCAGCCCGTAGGGCATCTCCTCCTTGCCGGCGTCCCGGGCCATCTCCTTCAGCGACGGGATCCGCTCCAGCCGGGGCACGGTGACCAGGTTCTGGAAGAGGGTGTTCAGGGCGCCGACCTCCGGGATCGCCGACTGGAGGTAGAAGGTCGCCCGGGCCGGGTCGACCCCGGCGGAGAGGATGTCGGTGACCATCTCGCGGGCGTTGTGGGCGACCTGCTCGATGTGCTCGCGGGTGTTGTTCGTGGTGAGCATGTGCAGGTCGGCGATGATGAAGAAGCTCTCGTACCGCTGGTGCAGCTGCACCCGGTTGGCGATGCTGCCGACGTAGTGGCCGAGGTGCAGCCGCCCGGTCGGGCGGTCGCCGGTGAGCATCCGTGCTGCGGACATGGTGGTACGCCTTTCGTGCCAAGGATCGGGTGAGGAACGCGCGGGCGCGCGGAGAGACCCGGGGTGTGCCCGGATCAGTGGAGTCGGCTCGTCAGAGCGCGAACCGCCATCGCCCGCCGGCGCGGAACCGCAACCCACCGGCACGGAGTACGTCGAGGATCTGCTCCCGACCGTCGTCGACGCGGAGCGGGAGAACCGGCGCGGCAGCCGCCGGGAGACCGTCAACGGTCTCCGGGGCGCTGGTGCTCGGCCGGACCATGGCTCCACGGTAGCCGTCGGGGCGTCCCGACGGGAGCCGGGTCAGCCGTGGCGATAACTCTCCTCGTAGTAGCTGCCAACCTGGTCCCGGTACGCCGGCCGGTCGAAGTCGTCCGGGTCGAAGGCGGGCGAGTTCCGCACCTGGTCCCGGGTGCGGTCGACGTGCACCCTGCGCTCCAGGTGGTCGACCCTGGCCACGGTCCCGACCGGCAGCAGCACCCTCCGCCCGAAGATCCACGGACCGGTCTCCACCACCAGGTACCGGGCGTCCGCGCTCGCCTCGTCGACCGAGCCGATCCGGCCGTCGGTCGCCTCGACCCGGTAGCCGGTGAGGTCGACCGGCGTGCCTGGTCCGGGTGCGTCCGGGCCGCCGCCACCCGCCGGCCGCTGCCGCGGCACGTCGGACGGGGTGGTCTCGTCGTACCCGCCGGCCAGCGCCGAGGGGTCCCGCCAGGTCCAGGGATTGAAGGGCTGCACGGCCACCTCCGGTATGTCGTAGCGACTCCGGAAAATTGCCCGGCCGACCTCCGGCGGAAACACCCCGGCATTTCCCGGGGCCCCCACTCCGTCAGGAGATGCCTCACCTGCTGCTGACCTCCACGCCGGGCGGGCCCCGCCGGCCCGCCTCGCCGTCGGCCGCTGACCTGCCCCGCTGGCATACTGGCCAGCCATGGTGCTGTCGCGCGGTTGGTCGTTCTTCCTGGTCGGGGTCGGGGTCTGGACCTGGGTGATCTGGCCGAGGTTCGCGGTCGCCATCTGGAACGACCCGCGTTCCTGGTCCACCGGCACGGTCGGCGAGGGCGCGGCCACCAGCTTCCTCTGGGTGCACGCACTGCTGATCGCCGCGTCGCTGGCCATCGGCACCACCGTCGGCGTGCTCGGTGTCCGCGGGTGGCGGGCGGCCCGCCGCCGCGCCGGCCGCCCGTCCGCCTGACCTCCACTTCCCCTCCCGGGCGCCGACCGCTCGTTGCGCCGGAGAGCAGGACCATTTGCCGTACGCCGAGCTGCCTCGCCTCGCCGTCCACCGTGGGCAGCAGGTCAGCGCCCGAGCGGCCCGGGTCCGGCCGCCGATCCGAACGTGGTGGCCGGGAGCGGCAGGGGAACAGACAGCGCCGGCAGCGGGTCGCACCCCCTGTCAGCGGGTCGTCGACCCCCCGGCCGCCGGGAACCGACCCGGCCACACCGCCGCTGAGCAGCGGAAATAGTCTCGCGGTGATGATGTGACGCGGGACGCTACCCACGGATTTGACGATCAATCCCGCAGACGCGTAACTTTCTCTCTGCCAGCGCGGAACGGACGAAACAGGCGAAAGACCTGACAGGCCGGAGCGCGGGAATGACCCCAGGGTCGGATGGTTACACTCATCAGGAACCTGGGACCGGGCGGTGCCCCGGATTCGCCGAGAGGCGGATTTGGCGAGGCGGAACCGACCGGGTAAGGTTGTCGATCGGCAGGGAAGCGGACGAGTTCGCGGGTGACCGCGGCGGCCGTCCTGCCAAATCCGATGATCAGGCGCAGCGGTTCGCTGCTGCGCGTGCTCATCGGCGCCAACCCGTACCAAGCGTGACACACCGGGACACACCGGTTGACACGGGGAAGACGGTGAGGTAACGTAGTAAAAGTGCCCGGCGCGAGAGCGGCGGGTGCGGACGGACGAAATGCCCCGGATGGGGGTCCTACTGGGTAGGGCTTCTGGATGGTGTGTGGTTGTTCTTTGAGAACTCAACAGGGTGCTTGATAAGCC
>NZ_JBHSBP010000051.1:0-19132 GCF_042650725.1 Micromonospora sp. GCM10011541 | reverse complement strand
AGGCCGTCGCAGCGGTAACAGGCAGCGGCCTCGCGGTGTACCGCGGCTGGATGCTGAGCAGTGAGCGGTACGCCGCGTTCGCCGAGGCGCTCGCCTGGCGCGGCGTGACGTTGAGAACCAGTCCCGAGCAGTACCGGCGGGCGCATGAGCTACCCGGGTGGTACGCCGCCCTGGCGGCTGTCACTCCATCCTCGGTGTGGACCACGGGCTCGGACCAGGCGGATTTTCACCGCGCACGCACGGAGCTGGGCGCGGGACCAGCGGTGCTGCGCGACTACACCAAGTCGATGAAGCACTACTGGCACGAGGCGGCGTTCATTCCCGATCTCGACGACGGCGTGACCGCCTGGAAGGTAGCGAGTCGCTTTCTGGAGCTACGCGAGGATGACTTCGTCGGCGGATTCGTGTTACGTCGCTTCGAGCGGTTCGCATCCGCCGAGGTACGAACCTGGTGGGTCGACGGCAAGTGCGTCCTGGTCGGCCCGCATCCGGACACTCCGAACGATGCTCCTCGCGTCCAGGTCGACCTCGCCCCGGTCGCACCGCTGATCGCCGGGCTGGGCCTGCCGTTCGTGACCGTGGACCTTGCCCTGCGCGCTGACGAGGTATGGCGAGTCATGGAGCTCGGCGACGGTCAGGTCAGCGACAGGCCAGCATCTATCGAACCCCAGGCGATAATCGCTGCCCTGCTTGCAGAACGTCCTGAACGGCATCGGTCGCAGCGGGTGCGGCCTACTGCTCGCCAGCTAGCTCGGCAAGGTTGACGGCGCTGAGGAGTTCGGCGAGTGCGGGCTCGGTGGCGAGGTTCAGGGGTTGTAATTCGCCGGTGCGGGCTCGTTGGTTGAGGATGAGCTCTGTGCTGGTGTCGTTGACGATCCGCGCTGCGTCGGCTGTCTGCCACAGGACGCCGTTGAGCGCCTGGCGGTCGACCTTGGCGGCGAGTAGGCAGGAGACACGGGGCCGGCCGTAGCTGTCGGGCCCGTCCTGACGCAGCACGGCGACGCGGGCGGATGTGATCGCGGGTGCGACGGCGAAGGCTTCCCGGACGGTGACGAGGACTTGGCCGCACACGAACTGTTTGTAGTAGTCGGCGCGGTCGCGTTGCGGGAGCTTGCGTAGGGACAGGTTGCCGGCCTGGGTGGTGGTGGGCATACGTTCGGGCACCACCTGGTCCACGCTGGGCACAAGCACCACGAGGGAAACCTCGTCGACGGCGACGCCGACCGCAGCACTGGGTGCTTCGTTGTCCTCGAACGCTTCCTCCAGCGTTTCCAGGACGACCTCGGGCGAGTTACTGCACAATTGCTGCCACCGCTGGTCGAGGTATAGCTGCCAGCCTTCCTGCTGTTCACATCGGGTCGCCCACTGCCGATGCATCTCGGCCTCGGTCCACTGGGTGGCCAACTGCTTGGCCTGAGCTCGCTTTGCGCGCTCGAAAAGGCCGATGCCGGCCAGGGCGTGCTGTTCGTAGTGCTTGTGAATGCTCGCCCGGTCGGGGGGTGCCGGTTGCGGTGCGATGGGTCGGCTGGCTGCGGGGAAATCCACCCGGTGCAGCTCCAGGATGCGCAGGAAGATCTGGGCCAGGCGTTGGGCCTCCTCGATTTTCTGCCCGTGTGCCGCTTGCCTCTGCTGAGCCGCGACCTGCCGCTGATAGGTCGCGGCCGACGTCGCCCGACCGCTCGAGCGGCGGCCGCCCCCGAGGGAAGTGTAGAAGCCGACGGGACCCGCGCCAGTCGAGAAGCCGGTGCGGCCAGCGCCGAAGTGCACCCGAGCCGCCCTCGGACCGACACTGGTCCGGATGCCGCGAGAGGAGGCACGGATACGCACCCCGGGTGCCAGCTTGATGGAGAACCCCATCAGCCGACCGTAGGCCCTGGCGCATGAGCGATCGTTCAGCCTGCTACCTGACCACCGCTCCGCCGACTGGTCGCTCCCGGGTTCCTATCGGCCATCCTTAGATGCCCAGGCCGGCACTATCGCGGATTTGGCGGTACATGCCGCCGTCGCCGAGTTGCAGAGGCAACTCCTCGGTCGCACGGGTGCTTCAGCAGACCGTCCCGGCCGGTCAACGACAGGCCCTGTTCCTTGGCCGCCCGGATCAGCTCGGCCGCGGCCTTCGCCTCCGCCGACGGCTCCGCCCGCTTCTTACGTCCTGTCCCATCGTTCAATGTCGCGGTCATCACGGCACCCTCCTCACCATGCACAACGACTGGCGGGTCAGGCCGGAAACACCGTTAAATCCACAGACCCCAGCTGATGACTGAGTTGACGATGCCCGGTGGGTGTGGTGGTCCAGCTGACGTCGGACGCGTTCATGCGCCGGGAGCGCGGGAACCATTCATGGGTTCGAAGGCTGTCGGGGGCGAGGATGATGCCGAGCTTGAGCGGTGGAGTTGTTCGCCGACCAGGCCGCGTGACGGCGCCTCGGCGATGCTTGCGCGCATGGTCGACGTGGCCGCGGAACTCGGCGGGCCGCCGCCCTTCTCGATGTGGGTGGCCCGGCTGTCCGGTGACACCGGCTGCGTTCGACGGACCGACCGTGGCACTGCCGGTAGGGCACACCTCGGCCTTCGTGTGGCCTGCGCACCGCGGGTTCAGCGTCGCTCGCAGCGATCCCGTAGCTCGGCGATGACTGCCTTCTCGTGCGTGTTGAGATCCCCGTCGACGGTGGCGACCCGTTCGGCGGCGTAGACAACATCGCTGAGATCCCCGGGCTCGGCGTCGACGCGGTGCCATACCTCGTCCGGGTCGATGTTGACGACGTTGGCGAGTTGCTCGTCGTCGACCTGATGCCGTTCTCGGGCAAGCCGCGTCAGCCGCTGGAACAGCAGGCGCTCGGCGTCAGCGATCTTGCCGTCCGCGTTGATGACGAGCCACGCGACCCACAGCATCAGCCGCAGGTGCCGGGTGCGTCGGATCAAAGTGTCGGCGAGTTCGATCACCTCTGCTTCGTCACGAAACACGGATTTGGCGTGGCGTCCCGCGGCCACGGTTGTGTAGCGGTTCACGAAGATGGTGAGGGGGATCCCGACGCCGGGGATGCCGATCTTGATGATGTTGCGTTGCAGGAGGTGTTTCCCGACGATCGGAAGGCTTTTCGCGGCGGCAAGGACCGGACCGGAGTAGTACTTCTTGAGGACTTGCCGGACCAGGCCGGGTACGAACTTCATACTGCTGCGGGCGACCTCTCCGGCCTTTATGCCGAATGCCACCCGGACGAGTTTCATCATGTCTTCGGGATCGTCCACGTCTAGGGGAATCCGGTAGATCACCGCGATGTCGTAGGCCAGGCGCATCTGCAGCTGGGTGATGTACGTCAGGTCAACCATGAACGTGAGGATGCCGGCAGGAACAGCGGCGGGGCTGGCGCCACCCAACGACCCGACGGTCGCGGCGATCGTCCCGGTGTAGAGGCTGGAGGTGATCCCGCCTTCGATCATCGCGTTCTTTGCCGCCAGCTTGATCTGCTGCCCGACGATACCGTCCGGGGGCACGCCCTTGTACTTCTGCTGGAAGTACTCCCAGGTGGCTTTCTCAGTGTACGACCGCAGCGCCTGGGCGCAGAGTTTCGTGAACCAGCCGCCCGACTTGATGTCGTCCGCGCTCAGCCCTTTGACGAACTCCCGAAGTTTGGCGCGCTCCTGTTCGACAGCTTCGCGGTCGGCATCGTCGTCGCCGGCGTTGACGGAGCCGGGCAGCACTTCGGTCACAGCGGGGTCCTCTCAGATGGTTCAGCGACCTGCAACGTTGCCAGACATGGGCAATCGACGGGCGGACCGACAAGGTGACTGATGCCTTTGCCTGTAGATGCCCCGGTGGGCAGCAACGATAGCGGGGCGTCACGCGGACCGGCCCTTCGCATGACCAGCGCCGGCGCCTGCCTGACGTCGTAGCCGTACACCCGGACGACCACCGCGTGTTGCTCGGCGGTGTACCAGCCGCATTCGAAGTACAGGGCGGCCAAGGGTCGGTCCCATTCCGGTTGGCCTTCCGCGACGTTCCTCAGGTCGATCGCCGCGACCCGGCTCGCCGGGGTCTGCCGAAGTATTCGCCGTTGCCGAGAAACGGACCTAACCCCTCAAACCAGCGTCTGAGTGCGACCGTCAGGGTGAGGGCGCATGACTGGCACCTCGTGCAGAGTCAGTACGGACGTCGTTCGACTGACGTAGCCGAGATCTCATCTCGGCCACTTGAGTTAGGCGATCAAGCACCTCCATTTGGCGGGCCTCGTGTCCTTGTAGCCGCAGCGCCGTCCTTCGGGTGCCAGGTACCACGTCACGGACACGTTCGGGACGCGTTCCCCAGGCCAGGACCGACACACGTCGACCCGGTCGGTTAAGCCCACGACCACCCGGAACTGCCGATCGCGGGGCTTGACCCTGCGACATCGCAGGCGCTGCTCAACGACCTCGCCGGACGCGTCTACGACAAAGCCGAGCGGTTCGGCCACGGCCAGCGCGTCAGCTACCTTATCGCCGGCTACGACGCCGTTATCGTCGACGGCGCCGCCAGCGATGCGTTCTCCACCCCGGTGCCGCCTGCGTCCGCTACGGCGACGAGCGGGTGCGCTTGCAGCACATAGTGTGGCCCGACCCTCGGGGACGCTTCCCTGGGACGCCGACCACGCCTACGACGCGGCTGTCCAACCGGTGATCGGCTGTCCGTAGCCGCCGCCTGCGGTGGCGGCCTTTGCGGACCTGTCGGACCGGAGACCGTCAGGTGCCCGGCCCGACACGGCCAAGAAGCCCGGCGACGCCCGGCGCACCCAGTGTCGAGCGCACCCCAGAGCACGAGACAGGGCACTTTCGTCGTTTGGGTCACCGGGACTATTGGCCGCAGCGTCGACAAGCGCGCTGCTGCTGCGCGCATGGCCCGTCGCGGTACCGGCCCTTGGGCGGGAGATACGGCTGCGGGCTGGGCGGCGAGCAGCCTTAGCGATGAACGGCGTCGACCCGGTTGCCGTTAGCGCGGGGTGCGTCGCCGGTGGGCGGCGGCCAGTGCCGGCGGACGGTGCGTTCGGACCTGCCGATCCTCGCGGCGATCTGCGCTGGGTGCAGGTTGGGGTCACGGCGGTGCCAGTACGCCACTGCCGCGGCGGTGGTGGGGGGCACTGCTTCCTCGTCGCCGTGGCGCGAGTGTCTCGTAGCTGCGGAATCGCCATGGGGTTGGGGTGGCGGTGTGGGGCCGGTTGCGGGCGCCGCGGCGGGGCGCGGGTCCTGTGTGTTCAGCTCGGCGCTGGCGCGCAGGTCCGCGCCGATCTGGTCGCCCGCTCCGGCGGTGGTGCTCTGGTCGACGAGCGCCTGTTCTGGCTGCTGATCACCATCTACCCGTTCGCTGTTGCCGGCCGGCGGTTCCTGCGCGTGCGGGGACGTCGACGGCGCGGCGGCAATGTGTGGCGGCAGGGCCGCAGGATGCGCGACCGGCGGCGCCACCCCGGCGGCGGTGGGGACGGACCGGCTCGGACCGTCGAGCCGCCGACGCCCGGGCGCGCCTGGCGCCGGCTCGCCCGTCACGTGGGGCGCGGTGGCGGCGCGGAGGCGGCCGGTGATCTCGACGAGGCTGACGCTGGCGACCACAACCAGCCCGTCGACGGACAGGGGCAGCAGGTACGCGGCGGCGGCTTCGGTTTCCCCATAGCGGGCGGCGACGCCGGCCATGTGCCAGTAGCTCACCCACGCCGCGATGGCCGCGATCGGGGCGGCGGCGACCATCCTGACCGCCGCCAGCAGCCGTCGGTGAGTGGGCACGCGGGAGATCAGCTCGACGGTGAGCATCAATGCAAGAGGCGGCCACGCGGAGATGACCTGGCTGACCGGATTGGGTCGGGCGTGCAGCACATTCGCGGCGATTGACGCGGCGACGCCGAGGGCGAGCACGGCGCGCACCCCCCACCGCAGCCTCCGCAGTTGGCGCGGCTCCCGCTCTCCCGCCTCGGCATGGGCGGCGGGCGCCGTCGCGGTGCTCATGCGGTCGGGCCAACGGGCTTCTGGCCGGTCATGCCGAAGCGTTTGACCCGGGCGACGAGTCGGTCGGCGAGGGCGAGGGTGTCGTCGCCGGGCCTCGCGTCGATCTCGGCGAGGGCGCGGGTCAGCTGGCGGCGCAGGGTGCGGATCGCGTCGAGGTGCCCCAGCTCGGCGCGGGCCCGCATCGCCTGCTGGTACAGGTCCTCGTGGCGCGGGTGGTGGGCGATGGCCGCGTCGAGCACGGCGACCTGCTGCGCTGGATCCCCGGCCAGGGTGTCGGCGAGGGCGAGGTGCGCGTCGAGGGCATCTTGGCGGACGGCCTCGCGGTAGGACTCGACCCACTCGTAGTCGCAGCCCTGCGCGAGGGGGCCGGTGTAGGCGTCGACGGCGCGGCGCAGCGCGGCGGCTCGGGCCTGCGGGTCGGTGGCCTGTCGGGCTTCCCGGAGCGCCGCTCGCATCCGCCATAGGTCGATGTCGAGGGTGTCGGGCTGGAGCAGGTAGCGGTGGTCCGGGTGGCTGAGGTAGGTGTTGGGCCCGCCGGTGTGCCGCAGGACCGCCCGCAGTC
The DNA here is from genome assembly GCF_042650725.1 of Micromonospora sp. GCM10011541. NCBI lineage: Bacteria > Bacillati > Actinomycetota > Actinomycetes > Micromonosporales > Micromonosporaceae > Micromonospora > Micromonospora sp. GCM10011541. The sequence goes on along the minus strand of NZ_JBHSBP010000051.1, from coordinate 12,604 downwards.
CGGAGACGTAGGTGTAGAGCCGGCCGGGGGCCTTGCTAACCGGGGCGTCGGGCAGTAGGTCGTCGAGGATCGCTTCCGTCGAGGCGACCCCGTCATGCACCGCCAGGTACACCAACAATTCCAGGGACTTGGCGCGCGGTGTGCGCTGCGGGTCGCCGTCGATCACCTTCGGTGTGCCCAGCACCCGCACCCGTACCTTCCCGGGCCGCTGGTCGGCGCTGCCGCCTGCTGCGGCGTCGTCCGGCACGTGCCCGACCGGGACGCCGCCGGCCACGGCCGGCGTGCCGCGGTCCGGCTGGGGTTCGGGTGCGGCCAGGTTGTCCTCCTGGCTGGCGGACAGCATCTCGGCGCCGTCACGCGCGACATCGTCAGCGCGGGGTGCGGGCTGCGCGGCTGTTGTCGGCGCGTCGTGCGCGGCGGGAGACGGTGGGTTGTCGGGCGCCTGCGCGCGGGAGGGGGGTTGCTGTTCGGTGGGGGCGGGCGAGGGGGGCTGGCCGGTGTGGGATTCGGCGAGGGTGGCGAGCAGGTCGGCGGCTTCGGTCGGGTCGAGCACGCAGAGGCGACCGACGTCCGCGGGGCGGGCGCCGTCGGCGCTGGTGGTGCCGTCGGCGGCGACGGTGAGGGTGTCGCCCTCGGGCCACGCGCCGAGCAGCACCCCGTGGATGTCCAGGCGCTGCCCCTGGGTGAGCAGTGCGGCGACGCGGGCACGCTCGTGGCGGCTCGTGGCGCCCGCGAGGAGCATGACCGGCGGGAGGGGCTCTTCGTAGGGGTCGGCGCGGCGCAGCTCGGCTGCGCTGTCGACCTCGTGCTGGTACAGCAGGCGGGTGCGCCGCATCGTCTGGGCTTCCAGGAGGTCCAGGGCCTCGTCGAGGCCGGCGGTGACGGTCAGCCGTGGCGTGCGCGGCAGGGTGACCGCGGCGGCGCCCAGTAGCGTCGCCGCGGTCATCGACGGGATGACCACCTCGGTGCGGGCCTCGGGGTGGTCCGCCCCGCCGCAGGCCAGGGCGGCGGTGAGGAACCCCCGGGCGGCGGCCAATGCACCGGGACCGGCCAGTCCCAGCCCGGCTGGGCGCCACAGCGCCGTCAGCGGGTTGTCCAGCGCCGGGGCCACCGGCAGCGGTGCCGGCCCCCCGTCGTTGTCCCGGCTGGAGGTGGCGCCTGCGCCGGCGGCGTGGCCATCGGCATCCCGGTCGTCGCTGCCGCCGCCCGCGAGCACGGGCTCGTCGTCGGCGTCGTATCCGTCGTCGTGGTCGGCGCATTGCCGGGCGGGCTCGTACGGGTCGGGGTTGCCGGCGGCGGCGCGGCGCAGGCCGCGGCGGATCTGCCCGACCACCCGGGGCAGGGGGGCCAGGTCCGGATCGTGGGTGCGGGACGCCGTCGCGGGCTTGCGGGCAACGTAGCGGCGTTGCCGGTGGGCCCACACCAGCGCGACCGCCGCGGCGATCGCGAGGGCCAGGCCGAGGTCGACCCAGCTGCCACTGGGCAACCACACCCCGCGCGTCGCCCGCTCAGGGGCGCGGGGTGCGTCCGGTGCTGCGGGGCTTGCCGTGTCCGGGGCGGAGGCGGTCGGCGCGGGCGCGGCGGCTCCGCTACTGTCCGGGGCCGCGGTGACCGGGGGCGACGGCGGGCGCGACGCGGTGGTGCCCGGCGCCGGGCTGGCTGGCGGTGTGTGCGCAGCCGGCGGCGACGCCTGCGCGTCCGGTTGACCGCTGCTCGGCGGCGGGTTGGCCGGCGTGCGGGGTGCGTGTCCCGTGGGTGGGGCGGCGTCGGGAGGAAGGCTGAGGACCCAGCCGGGGTGGATGAGGTTCGGATCGCGCAGGGTGCCGCCGACGTCGGCGAAGTGGGTGCCCCGGTTGAGGGCGAAAATCTCCGGCCAGCGATCGGCGTCGCCGAGACACTCGGCGGCGATTTTCGACAGGCTGTCACCACGTTCGACGGCGTAGGTGCGGTTTGTTGACCACGTGTGCCCGTTCGCCTGCTGCGCCTGCGTGGCAGCCGCTTGGGTGGCGTGCTGATCACTACCACTGCTGTCGCTGGTGGTCGCGCTGGCGTGTGCGGCGGCGCCGGTGGCGGTCGTGACGGCGGTGGCGCCCAGCAGCGCGGCGGTGATGCCCTGGACAGGGCGGGGAAGGCGCAGCGCCGGCGTCCAGCGCAGCCGACGGGCCAGTGCGGTGTAGGCGCGGATGAGCACGGCGGTACACAGCAGCAGCCACAACGTCAGCATTCCCCCTGCGGTGAGGGCGACGACGAAGCCGGAACTCATCGGCTGGGTGATCCAGTGCCGCACGGCCGTGGCCGGTGAGGGCAGCTCGGGCGTCCACACTCCGGTGCTGACGAGGACGGCGGGCACGGCAGCCGTGCCGAGGACGGATGTGGTGATCGCGATGACGCGCGTCGTTCGGTGTGACACCTGGCCTCCTCGCACCTGCAGTTGGTGGTGCCCCGCCCTGGGACGCAGGCGACGGGCGGCCTGCGGAGGGGTGCGGGCGGTTGCGGTGACGCTATGGCCGTCGATGCCGTGATGGGAGCAGGTACCGGCTCACGGCACCTCACAGCACCTCACACGACCTCACACCCCCAGGTCAGAAGGGATGTGGCACTACTCGGCTGCCGGCGCGGGCAAGCGGCCGCGTGCGGAAGCGCGGTTCCTGCGGGGGCCTACTGGGTTGGAGTGGTGGCGCCGCGTAGGCGCACGGCGGTGCCGTCCGCTTCATCGGCGTCGAGGCCGGCCGCGGCGAGGCGGCGGGTGTAGGTGTCGTGCAACTCGACGGCCGTTTGGTGCTCACCGAGTGCGGCGAGGGCGTTCATAACGCGTGTGTGCAGATCGGCGTTGTAGGGGTCGACGCGGATGGCGGCCTGCAGCAGGTGCAGGGCCTGACGCGGGGTGGGTGCGGCGGCGGCCAGGACCACGTGCGCGTCGATGACGTGCCGGCGGACGGCTTCCCGAATTGGGTCAAGCCAGGGCCACGCGCGGCCGGCCGCCACCTCGGCGGGGTAGGCGTCGATGACGGCCTGCCAGGCGAGCGGGCGATCGGTGACGGCGGTGGCGGCGTGCTGAACGGTGGTGTGGAATCGCCACAGGTCCGTGTCCACGTGGGTGGGGTTGAGGCGATACCGGTCGTCGGCGTTGTCGATGACGTCGAGGCCACTTGCGGCTCGGATAGCGCCGCGCAGCTCGCTGAGGGCGGTGTAGAGCCTGCCGGTGAGCGAGTGCCGAGGCAGGCCTGGCCAGAGGGCTTCGACCATCTGCCCGCTGTGCGCACCGGCGGGATGAGCCGCAAGGAACACCAAGGCCTGCAGGGCGGCCGCGCGTCGGATCGTCAGCGTTGCTCCGTCAACGGACAGCATGGGTTCACCGAGCACTCGCAACTGGATGCGCCGCCCACCGCTGCCGGCGCGGGTGTCCCTGCTGGCCTGGCGTGGTATCCGCGGCGATAGCGGGAGCGGACGATGCGACCGTTGGGGGTCGGGTGCCGTGGGTGGCGCGGGGTCGATGTGCCCCATCACGGTGAGCAGGTCTGTGGCCGCGACCGTGTCGAGGACACACAGTCGGGGCCCGGCCCACCCGGGTCGGCGCGGGTCGTGCGTGTGGCCTGCCGCATCGACGTGCCAGCTGGCGCCGGCCGGCCACTGACCCAGTACGACGACGTTGCTGGCGCCGGCTGCGCAGAGGCCGGCCAGCCGTTGTGCGAGGGCGCCGGATGGGCTGTCGACGATCAGCACGGCCGCTGGCTCGCCAGTGACCGCGGCGACGTTCTCGCGCCGCTGCGGTTTTTCCCGCTCCAGCCCGGCGTGCCGGGTAGGGGAGGATTCGATCAGCTTGACCGCGTCGTGGAGCGTGGGCATCACCTGCAGGTGTGGCGGGCGGTGTCGTATCGCCTCGGCGGCGGTTCCCACCAGAGTGCTCAGCGCGGCGCGGGTGACGACGAGCGGCACCGCGGGACGGTTCTGCCCGGTCAGCAGGACGGTGACCAGCAGACCTCTCGCCGCAGCCAGGGCGCCCGGTCCAATGAGCCCCACACCGGCGGCCGGAAGGCCAGATATCGTGGCCGTTGCCACCGGCACGGACGCCTCAGCCGGGACCGCGTTGGGCCTCGACGCGGGGTGATCGACGAGGGCGGCTTGCACCGCGGCGGCGGTGGCGGGCAGCGGGCTCAGATCCGCGTCGTCGCGGCCGGCGAGGCCGGGCCGGTAGGCGCGGCGGCGGCGTAGCCAGACGAGAGCCCCGGCGAGGGCGACCTGCTCGGCGACCTCGCGGGGCAGCCAACCTCCCGACAACAAGATCCCGCCGTCGACCTGGACGCTGGAGGACCAGTCCGCTTCGGCGGTGGCGGGGGTGCCCGGAGTCTCGAGGCTCCCCGCAGCCACGGGTGCGGGCGGTTGCGGCGGCGACGTCGGGTTAGCGGTGACACTGAACACCGCCGCGCCTGCCATGCCGCTGGCCGTGGCCTGCAGCGGCGTGGGCAGCGGCACCCGGCGCAGCCAGGCGGCGCCCGCACGCAGGCGGGTCAGGAACCGGACGGTCACCGTGTAGGCCAGCACCAGCCATACCAGCCACGCCCCGACGGTCAGCGCGACAGCCAGCGTCTGCTCGGTCAGTGGCTGCTGCACCCACGCCAAAACCTGCTCCCCGCTAGGCCACCCGCGTACAGGCGAGCCCACCAGGGACAACAGCACGACCGGCGGACCGACCAGGAGCAGACCGACGACCAGCGAAGACATCACCTGCCGCGGCCACCGCACGTCACCCACCCCCGCCCGGCGGCGCAGCAACACCCTGCGGCGCTGCCGACGCTCCGGCAGGCGGGGCCTTGGCGGAACGGACGACGCGCGCCCACAACCGGGCGGCCCACCACACCGCGATGGCCAGGGCATAGATGACGCCGAGGAGGCCGGCAGCCTGCCGACTAACGATCGCAGCGGTGATCACCGCTAGGGGGGCGGCGAGGATGAGCCGGAACACCAGCGGTGTCACCAGCGCCATGACCACCCCGACGCCCAGAAGCAAACCGCCGACGCGGGCGGCGATGTCGATCCACAGCACCAGGTGCGGCCACCGGTCGGCGGTCAGGGAGTACTGGACCAGGCCCATACCGACCGCGGCGACGGCGATGGAGCCGGTCGGCGCGGCCATCAACGCCGACCAGCCCCCATGGGGTGTACGCCACTGCCGTGCGGCGACGAACGCCATCGCGGCGGCCAGCACCACGATCGGGGTGACCGGCCAGAGCGCCCAACTCAGGAACTCCCCCACCGGCAGGCCGAAGTATTGGCTGGCGACCACCGCGTAGAGACCGGCGATCGCCAGGCCGACGGAGACGGCGGCGAGGACACCGACGCTGACCTTCCCGCCCTCGGATCGGAGGTCCGCTGTGGGGCTGTGGGCAGCGATGAGCGAGCCGAGGATGGTGCCCGCGCTCAGACACGCCAGCACAGCGAACACGGCGGCCATCGCGAACTCACCCCAGTTCAGGGTCACCGAGTAGTGCACGCTCAGCACGCTGTGCCGCTCGGCGGTCATGAGGCACTGCCAGATCAGGGCCAGGGACGCGAAGCCGGGCACCGCGATGGCGACGGCGCGCCGTACCGGCGGCACTGGCACCTCCACCATGCCCGCCACGGTGGGGCCGGCGGCCCCACCGTGGGGCCGGCGGCCCCGGCGCCAGCGGCGCCCCGCGCCGCAGCCGAGCCAGGCTCGACAATGACCGTGGGGGTCACACCCGCGTGCTCGGCGATGACCGTGGCCAGCTGGGGCAGGTGGGCGCTGCCGCCGACGCAGTAGATGCCCGCCAAATCGGCGGCGGTGAGCTCGGCGGCGGCAATGGCCTCGCAGGTCAGCTGGGCTACCCGCTGCAGGACAGGGCGGGCGGCTTCATCGAGCATGGCGCTGTTCGCGACCACCGGTGCCCGGTCGGGAAGCGGCACCGTGACGGCAGGGTGCGCGGCCAGGGCCTCCTTCGCGGCGCGAACAGTCTGCGCCATCACCCACTGGCCCGTGCCCGCGTCGGACACGTCTCGCCCGTCGGTGAGGGCGGCGGCCAAAGCATGGTCGATAGCGGTGCCGCCGGCGGCAGGGTCCGCGAGGGTCGCGAGGACCTCAAACCCGGCGGGGCCCCGCCGCAGGACCGTCACCTCCGCACCCGCGCCGACGTCGGACACGACGATGAACGACCCGACCGGCCACCGCGCACCGCCGGCCAGCAGGTGCTCCGCGACGGCCACCGGGGCCTCCACCAGACGCGGCTGCGGCAACCCGGCCCGGTGCGCGACCTGCCGCATCCAGGTACGCCGCCGTGGCCCCCACCCTGCCGGCACCACCAACCGCACGTCCCGCAGCGGCCCACCAGTCGTCCGCTCGGCTTCGGCCGCGACCCGGCGCAGCGGTGCCGCCGCCAGGTCCAGCTCATCCACACCAGTGCTATCGACCGACAGGTCGTCAACGACCGGGCGTCGCGGATTCGGAATGAACCTGCTCGGCTGCTCCCCGGCGGCCTGCCAAGCCCGCTGCCCCGTCCACACCTGCCCATCGGCGGCCACGTACACGGCGCTCGGCAGGTACGGCGCCCCGTCGAACGACAGGTCGGACGCGCTGCCGTCAGCCCAGGCCAAAACGGCGACGGTGCTGGCGCTGCCGCAATCGATCGACAGCCGCGCTTCCCCCGCCCGCATACCCATAGTCAAACATGAGGATCACATTCACGTCATCCGGCAATCACCCACAGGCAGCGGAGCCCAGGGCCACAACCGGACCCAGCGTCATCCCCCACCGATCGACTACCGCCGCCGCCGAGCCACCTTCACCGACATCACCCGGGCCTGCTGCACTGAGCCCTTTCCAAGCTGATCTTGCAGCTCAGGACGGGTGCGGCAGGCCCGGTGATCGATGGGTGCGAGGCTCCAGGTAGGACAGCTGTCGACCAAGACTCGAAGCCCCGACCGGGAGCCTCGCCATGCTGTCCTACCCCGCCACGATTCCGTTGTCCAGCCGCACCCTGAACCACCTCGCCGGACGCATCCGCAGCCACCGCAACCAGCGCCGATCCCGGTGGCGGCGCCTCGAACCCGGCCGGCAGGCGCTGCTCGCTCTGGCCCATCTGCGTAACGGCGACACCTACTCCCGACTCGCGGCCGGCTTCAAGATCGGCGTCGCCACCGCTTGGCGCTATGTCCAGGAGGCGATTGCCCTGCTCAGCTCGGCAGCCGACGACCTGGATACCGCGATGCGACGCATTCGGCTGCTGGCGTACGCGATCCTGGACGGCACGCTGATCCCGATCGACCGGGTCGCCGAGCAGAAGCCCTACTACTGCGGCAAACACAGACGCCACGGCGTGAACGTGCAGGTCATCGCGGACGCCGCCGGCCGGCTCGTGTGGGCATCATCGGCACTACCCGGTTCGGCACACGATCTGACCGCCGCACGCAGTCACGGCATCATCGATGCCCTGACCCGCGCGGATGTGATGACCTTCGCCGATAAGGGCTACCAGGGCGCCCGTGGCAGCGTGCGCACCCCGTTCAAGCGGCGCCGCTTCCGGCCGAAGCTGTCACACAGGCAGAAGGCCGTGAACCGGGCCCACGCCAAGATCCGCGCCCGCGGAGAACGAGCGATCGCCACGCTCAAGACCTGGAAGATCCTGGTCAAGCTGCGCTGCTGCCCACGCCGAGCCACCGCGATCGTCCAAGCCATCCTCGTCCTGCACCACGTCGAAACCAACCGCTACGCAGGATGAAAATGGCTCACTGATAGGTGACAGTTTCAGTTACGCGGCCTGACTGGCCGGTGGGGTCATGATGGTCTCGTACTCGATAGGGGTCAACCGGGCCAGGGAGTGTTGTCGTCGGCGGCGGTAGGTCCGTTCGATCCAGGTCACGATCGCGGTCCTCAACTGCTGCCGGGTGGACCAGTTACGCCGGTTGAGGACGTTGTTCTGTAGCAGGCCGAAGAACGATTCCATGGCGGCGTTGTCGCCGGCGGCACCAACTCTGCCCATCGACCCGATCATGTGATGCTGGTGCAGAGCGCGGACGAACTTCCGGCTGCGAAACTGGGCGAGTTCAATCGGTCGTTGCAACACCAGGCTGTTGTAGCGAGCCTAGCTGCTCGGCGAAGACCTCGGCTGGGGTCTTCCAGCCGAGGCTCTTGCGTGGCCGATTGTTGACCGCGAGGGCAACGGCTTCGAGGTCCTCATCGGACCACCTCGACAGGTCGGTGCCCTTCGGAAAGTACTGACGCAGCAGCCCGTTGATGCTTCTATGTCAAACGGTGAGCCGGTGTCGGGTGATGTGATGCTGCCAGGAGGCGTGGTCGGTGGCCATGGCCCGGTGGATGACGTCGACGAGATGACGTTTGAGGATGCGGCGCGCGCCGCGGTTGCCTTTGGTTGGCTCGTGGCGGCTTAGTAGTGCTTGGGCTGCGGGGTCGAACCGTTTCTGCACGATGGCGGCTGTGTAGAGGACGCTGTTGAGGCGGCGGTTGCCGCCTCGGTGAAGGCGGTGGCGCTCTTTGTCGGCGGAAAATACCGGGATTGGAGCGCAGCCGGTGTAGCGGGCGAGTTTGGCCGAGTTGGAGAAGCGGGTGATGTCGCCGATCTCAGCGATCAGAACGGCTGCGGAGGTGTGGCTGATCCCGGTGATCTGCAGAAGCGTCGGTGCCAGCGGGTCGACGAGTTCGCGGATTGTGGTGTCCAGGTCACGGACACGCTGATTGAGGTCGGCTATCTCCGCGATCATGTTCGTGAACGCCCGACGGATGAGGGGGCCCAGCTCTGCTGCTTCCAGCAGGGCGGCCAGCGAAGTCAGGTTCTTGGCTCGGGCGAGGTCGCCAGGGGTGTGGTTGAGCCAGACGTGCAGTTGCGCCTTGAGCTGGTTGACGATCATGGTGCGACGCTTGAGGAGGTCGGATCGGTAGTCGACGAGGACGCGCAGCTCACGCACGTGCTCGTCGATGCGATGCCGGTCCAGCGTCGGCGTCGCGATAGCGGCATGTGCTGCTGCGGCCGCGTCGACAGAGTCCGATTTGGCGCCGGTGGCCGCGTGCAGTCTGCGATGGGCGACCGTGAGCCGGCTGGGAACCCACACCACTTCGTGTCCAGCGAGTAGCAGGCCGTCGGCCAGGCGTCGTGCGAACCCACGGCCGTCTTCGATGGCCCAGGTGACCGGCATGCCGTCGGCGATCGACCTGATCCAGGTCAGAAGCGTGATGATGAGCAGGGCGTCGTTCTTGACGGTCAGTGGCTTGCCGATCCGCTTACCACCGCCATCAACAGCCACTGCGACATGGACGTGCTTGTGCGGGTCGATCCCCACTGTCACCATCGAGATGTCCTCTTCTCTGCCATCGCGGACGAACGGGACGATGGCAAGAGCCCTGGCCGAGGGACAGACCTATTGCGAGTTGACGGCTCAGCAGGCTTCTATCAAGTCACTCCCGGCCAGGGCTCTCGCCCCCGGAGCCACCTTGGACAAATCAACGGAAAGCCTTGCGGCACGTGTTCTCCGAGTCACCCAGTGGCCCAACCTCAGCCGCACCCGTCGGTGCAGCCCTGGCACGGATCATCCTTCACCAATAGGTGTTCTCGTTCGTCGGCCGCTGCCAGGGCGAGTGCGGATCGGCGAAGAACACCTTCGTGCCGGTATCGAGGGCGAATTGCGCATGACCGGAGAGTTCCTTCCCACGGTCCCAGGTGAGGGTCTTGCGTAGTTGCTGGGGCAACTTCGTCATCGACGTCGTCAGCGCGGTGTTCATCGCGACGGCGCCGTAGCCGACGAGCGAAAGACCGTTCTTCACCGGTGGTGTCTCGCCCCAGCCTTCCAACCGAGGCAGATGCACCAGGAGCGTGGAGCGGCTGGAGCGCTCGACGAGCGTGCCGATCGCGGAACGGCCCGTCCCGATGATCAGGTCCCCTTCCCACTGCCCGGGGACCGCGCGGTCCGCGGCTTCGGCGGGGCGCTCGGACAGGACGACATCGGCAGTGACATGCCCTTGCGGCTTGTTCTGGGACCGCGCTCTGGGAACCCGCAGCGCCCGGCCGGTGCGCAGACACGCGACCAGCTCACGCTTGAGCGCTCCACGTCCCTGAATGAACAGCGACTGGTAGATCGCCTCGTGGCTGATGCGCATGGCCTCATCATCGGGGAAGTCGACACGCAGCCGGTGCGAGATCTGCTCCGGGCTCCACGCCGTCGCCCAGCGGCGGTCCTGTCGATGCGGCTTGTTCAGCCCCTTCCACGCGGGCGGCTCAGGCCCGCTGACGATCGTGCCATCAGGTCGACGGACCCCGCCGGCGAGTCGGTCCTGCACGTACTCACGCAACCTGCCATTACCTACGAGCTTCGCGGTCTTCGGACGCTTCGCCGCCTGCTGCGCCTTCCACTGCGCCACCAGAGCTCGGTAGACCGGCTTACCACCCCTGGTCGCCGCGTTACGGCGCAGCTCGCGTGAGACCGTTCCCGGGTCGCGTCCGATCCTGCGGGCGATCCCCCGCACGCCGACCCCCTGAACGAGCAGCAGCGCGATCTCCTCGCGCTCGGCGAATGACAGGTAACGGCCGGTGGGCTCGTCCAGACTGATCGGCGGCATGCCGCCAGCGTGACGGAACCACCGGGACCCGACCGGCCATGACACACCCACAGCCTCCGCGGCCTCCAGCGTGGTTATTCCCGAGGCGATGCGCCGCCAGAAGTCCCGCTGCACCGCACGAGACGGCTCCGGCCGTCCCGGTGAACGCATCGGCGGCCGCAACGCTCGATCCGACGCCCACTGGCGACGCGCACCAGCCGGCATCCCATGCAACTGCTTCTTCCCGCGCCCCATCGCAAACCTCCGTGATCAAGGTGTTGCGACGACCAGTTGAATTCGCCCTGCGACCCGCGGTCGGTGTGTAACACACAGCCGGGCACTCGGCCGCGTCGAGCTACGGCGTTGTGCAATGCGTTGACGGCCAGCCTCGATTTCATCCGTGAGTCGATGGAGTAGCCGACGATCCGCCTCGACCACACGTCCTTGATCGCGCACAGGTAGAGCTTGCCCTCGCCGGTGCGGTGTTCGGTGATGTCGGCCAGCCACAACTGGTTCGGCCCGTCGGCGGTGAAGTCTCGTTTCACGAGGTCGTCATGCACCGGCGGACCGACCTTGCCACCCTTGCCGCGCCTCTTGCGTTTGCCGAAGGCACTCCACCAGCCATTATCCGAGCAGATCTTCCACGCGGTGCGCTCAGCCATCACCTGTCCGGCGGTGCGCCTCATCGACCAGGAACCGGAACCCGAACTCCGGGTCATCGCGATGGGCGTCCACCAGGGCGTTCGCGCGGTAAGCGGCAACGAGTTCGGCGTTGGCGACGGGCCGGGCGAGCCACCGGTAGTAGGGCTGACGAGCGATGGTCAATACCCGGCACGTCACCGCCACGGGGATCCCGTCGGCGGCCAGCTCGCTCACGAGCGGGTAGAGCCTTTTCCCGGCAGGTTCGCCTGCGACAAGTACGCCGCAGCCCGGCGCAGGACCTCGTTCTCCTGCTCCAGCAACTTGATCCGCTTGCGGGCCTCACGCAGCTCGGCTGACTCGCTGCCGCTGACACCCGGTTTGGTTCCAGCGTCAACGTCAGCCTGGCGCAGCCACTTGAACAACGTCATCGGGTGGACTCCGAAGTCCTTCGGGATCTGCTCGACCGTCACACCCTCACCACAGCGCAATGGCACGAAACTCTGCTACCAAGCCAGCACCAATCCCGGCAGAGCCGGCTATCAACGCGGCGCGCCGGAGCGCAGCCAGCCGACGCCATCGGGCGCTAGCTTGGCGGGCCCGCTACCGTGACCTCAAAGAGCTGATCTCGCCGCCGTTCATACTTTGCACCGATGGGGGCGCACCATGGATGACGTAGTTCGACGGACATTCTTCCGCGCCATGCCGTGCGTATCCGACGAGCTCTCGCGGATGCCCCTCAGCGGCTGGAACGAGTCCGTCTTTCGGTACTTCTTCTGTCGGAGCCTCTCAGAGGCCCACCCCGACGTAACCCAGTTCGTGGAGTGCGACCGCATCGACCTGGTGTTGCACCGCGCCGAGGAGAAGGCGTTCATCGAGTTCAAGTTCTACCTGCGCGCGCCAAAGTTTGATCCGTACACGGGCCGCCGGTCGGGCCTCAAAGGCGGCCCCGGTCCCAGGAACCTGGATGAGTTTCGGCGGTGCGTTGATCAACTCCACGGTCGAAAACCGGTGCACGGATTGTCCAAGTACATCGTCCTTGTCTACGCCGACCCGATCGGCGGGAGCACCACGGCGAACAGGTACTCGACCCACTACGACGACTATGCCCACTGGAACGAGAAGATCAGCCTTGACCCAATGCCGTTCAGATAGGGCATCTATCGAGGTCAGCGTGGTGAGCTGACGTTGGTGGGCTGCGACCGGTACGGTTGCCGGCCGTGACGTCGTCGGAGTTGGAGTCGTTGCCGCGGCCGTGGGGGCGGTTGACCGACCACATCGGACTGGGTGTGCTGTCGGCGCGGTTCGACCGGGATCTGCTGGAAGAGGTCATCAACCGCGCAGGGCGGCGGGAGAAGCGGTCCCGGCGGCTGCCCGCGCACGTGATGATCCGCTACGTGATCG
>NZ_JBHSBP010000050.1:0-1477 GCF_042650725.1 Micromonospora sp. GCM10011541 | reverse complement strand
CCCGGCGATGGCCACGGCGGCCCGCTCCACCTCGGCCAGGTCGAGCAGCGCGGCCGTGTCGTGCATGGCCCGGGTGTCGGCGGCCATGATCTGGTCGAGCACCCGGGACAGCGGGTCGCTGGGCTGGATCTCCCGGCCGATGTCGACCGTCCAGCCCGCCGAGCGGGCCCGGCCGGTCTCCGACGCGATGCCGAGTCGCAGGTCCGCGTAGCCCTCGAAGCCCATGGCCCGGCAGAACCGGGTGATGGTCTCCGGCGAGGTCCCGCTGCGCTCGGCCAGCTCCACGATGGTGGCCCGGGCCGCCGCCTTCGGGTCGCTGAGCACGTGCTCAGCGACCCGGCGCAACGCCCCCGTCAGCTCCCCCGCCCCGGCCCGGACCCTGGCCAGCACCCCGTCCGCGGAGACGGTCACCGCACCCCGGCGGTCGACCGCGTCGGCGTCGACCACCGCGTGCAGGTGCAACGCGGGGGTGTCCACCTCGTGATCAACCATGGGGCGCCTTTCCGAAAAGACTGTTAACTGTTAGTGGTAAAATTTCTTACTGAAGGCCCCTCCATGTCAAGACCGTGGGCGAAGTTTTCAAACTGTTACCTGGCGCACACCGCGCGGCGGGGCCTCGGATCTTGCCTCGGGCAGCCGGGCCGACCAGCATGAAGGCCGCCAGCCACCGACCCCAGGGAGGCCCACCGGATGTCCGGCACCGTCGTGGTCGGCCTCGACGTCGGAGGTACGTCCACCCGCGCGGCCGCGCTGAGCCTCGACGGGGTACGCCTCGGCGCCGGCCGGGCCGGCGGCGGCAACCCGACCAGTCACGGCGCCGAGCGGGCCGCCCAGGAGCTGCTGGTGGCCCTACGCGCGGCGCTCGCCGAGGTGGACCCGCCCCGGGTGCGCGCCGGCGCCATCGGGCTGGCCGGGGCCGGCCGGCTGCTCGCCGACCCCGCGGGCCGGGCGGCGTTCGACCGCGCCTGGCACGACGCCGGCCTGCGCTGCCCGTACGCGGTGCACGGCGACGCCCTCGTCGCGTACGCCTCGGGCACCGCGGTCCCGGACGGCACCGTGCTGATCGCCGGGACCGGGGCGATCGCCGCCCAGGTACACGACCTGCGCCTGGACCGCACCGCGGACGGGCACGGCTGGCTCCTCGGCGACGCCGGCTCCGGCTTCTGGCTCGGCCGCGAGGCGGTCCGCCGGCTGCTGACCGACCTGGACCGGGCCCGGCCGCCGGGCGTCCTCGCCACCCGGGTGCTCGCCGACCTGACCGGCACGGCCGAGGTGGCGGCCCGACCCCGCGCGACCGCCGAGGCGGTGGTGCAGGCGGTGACCCGCCGCCCGCCGGTGGAACTGGCCCGGCTCGCCGCGCTGGCGGTCGCCGCGGCCGCCGAGGGCGAGCCGACCGGCCTCGACCTGGTCGCGCAGGCCGCCGCCCTGCTCGCCGAGAGCGTCACCCGGATCCGGCCGGCGGGCGCCAGCGACCCCG